>NZ_JBWGPQ010000002.1:32070-36778 GCF_056331585.1 Thermanaerothrix sp. | reverse complement strand
AAAGGATCCATTCTGTGTCGGTTGTCAATATCTTCCCCTCATCTGGGGCTCAGCGCGGGTACCAAGTTCTTCCGGGCGTGCCTTGGTTACCCGCACCACCGCGGCTTTATATTCGGGGATTTTTGCCTGCGGGTCGAGGATATCGTGAGTGAGCAGGTTGGCAGCAGCTTCGCGGAAATGGAAGGGGATGAAGACCACCCCAGGGTTCGTTTTAGGCGTAACATGGGCGCGCAGGACGATTGAGCCACGCCGTGAAGTAACGCGCACAGCGTCGCCGTCTTGGATTCCTAAACGGGCCGCGTCCCCGGGATGAATGTCCACCAATGGTTCTGGGAAAAGGTCGTCCAACCAGGAATGCCGGGTCAGCGTACCCCCATGCCAGTGTTCAAGCACTCGCCCGGTACTCAACACAAAGGGATAGTCATCATCGGGCATTTCGGCGTTGGGCGTGTAATCAAGGGGGTGGAACTTGCCTCGCCCACGGGGGAATGTGTCCGCAAACAAAAAAGGTGTGCCCGGGTGCTGATGATCCCACACCGGGGTTTGTAAACCGCCCTCGTGCTCTAAACGCTCATAGGTCACCCCGGCATACTCGGGAACGTAACGTCCCATTTCCTCTAAAACTTCGGAGGGGTGGCGGTAGTTCCAGTAAGCGGTCTGAGGGCGGCCGAGACGCTTTTCAATGCGTTTGGCCAGATCGCAGATGATCTCCCAATCCGGTCGAGATTGGCCGCGCGGGGGAATGACCTGGCGCACGCGCTGAACACGGCGGTCGGTATTGGTGAAGGTGCCTTCTTTCTCGGCCCATGAAGCGGCAGGCAGGAAAACGTCTGCGAAGGCACTGGATTCATTAATGAAGAGGTCTTGGGCTACTAAAAATTCTAATTCCTGCATTTTCTTGCGAGTATGGTTCAAATTGGGCTCTGACATCATGGGATTTTCGCCCATGATGTAAAGCGCACGCACCCCACCTGGGCCAACACTGCTGAGGATTTCGGTGGTGGTTAAGCCCAATTCACGGCTTAAGCCCCCCGGTTCAATGTTCCAGGCTTGTTCCCAACGGCGTGCGTTATCCTCTACATCCACGCGTTGATAGCCGGGATAGTGCCAGGGCATAGCGCCGGAGTCGGAAGCGCCTTGCACATTGTTTTGCCCTCGCAATGGATTTAAGCCGGTGCCGCGCCGGCCAATATGCCCGGTGAGCAAGGCTAGGTTAATCAAGCTGAGGGCATTCGCTACCCCGTGGCTGGATTCGGGAATGCCGAGCGCCCAGTAAATCGCGGCATTTTTGGCTGTGGCGTAAAGCCGTGCCGCCTCAATGATGAGGTTCCTATCTACTCCGGAGATGTTTTCGGCATATTCGGGGGTGAACTTTTCCATAGAGGCGGCAAAGGCCTCAAAATTCTCTGTGCGCTCGGCAATAAACTGCCGATTGTATAAACCTTCTTTGAGGATGACATGCGCCATAGCGGAAAAGACGGGTACGTCTGTGCCAGGCTTAATCGGTAAATAGAGGGTGGCGTAATCTACCATCTCAATGCGCCGTGGATCTACCACAATCAGTTTGGCACCATGTTTCCGCACGGCTGCCTTCATCTGCAAAGCGATGATGGGATGATTCTCAGTGGGGTTGCTCCCGGTCAGGATAAACACGTCATTTTCGATCACCTCGGCAGCAGTGTTACTCATCGCCGCTGAGCCGATGGCCATTTGGAGGGCTACCACACTGGCAGCATGGCACAGGCGGGTGCAATGATCTACGTTGTTGGTGCGAAACAAAGCGCGATACATCTTCTGTAGGAGATAATTATCCTCATTGGTTGCCTTAGCGCAACAATAAACCGCCATGGCATGAGAGCCTTCCCTTCGATAGATCTCAACCAAGCGGTCGGCAACATAATCGAGGGCTTCGTCCCATGATGCCTCCCGCCATTCAGAGAGATTAAAAGCCTGAGTGCGTTCCCCGGGACGTTGCGGGGTTTTTCGGATCAGCGGAACCGTGATGCGTTGAGGGTTATAGATGAAGTCGTAACCGAAGCGCCCCTTGACACAAAGATTGCCGTGGTTGACCACCGAATCAAAAGGTGAGGTTACCTTGTAAATAAAACCATCCCGGACATGGAGTTCCAGGTTACAACCCACACCACAAAAGGGACAGATTGTGGAAACAATACGTTCTGGAGTTAACATGGCTTATACTCCCTTCATACTGTTAAGTTGGCGCGGCGTTTTTTCCCCCGCCGTTCGCTGCGGGTTAATTGCATGATAGCCTCGGGGGTGTGACCTTGTTCTAGGAGCCACTCGCGCTTAGGCTTAAGGGCACCAGTGGGGCATACGCCCACGCATTGACCGCAAAAGACACAGGTTGTTTCAGGCATGGGATGATGGAAAAAGGTGCTAATTTGGGTCTCATAGCCTCGCCCGCTGAAGTTGATGGCGTAAGTATACTGAGCGTCCTCAGCACAGACCTGAACACAGCGCCAACATAGAATGCATTTGGCGTAATCCCGAACGTACATTGGGTTATCATCAATCACGGGTGGCTCACGGCGCTGTGCATCAGGGAAGCGCCGAGGATCGGCGTTGTAGTTTTTAGCCATGGCTAAAATCTCGGGTGCTTCAGAGAGATCAACGCTTGAGTGAAGCATTTCCAAAATCGTGCGCCGAGCACGTTGTACCCGCGCGCTATGGGTTTGAACCTCCACCCCCTCTTGTACGGTTGCAATACAAGCGGGGACCAAAGCACGGGCGTTACTAACTTCCACTACGCAGATGCGGCATAACGCGTTGGCAGTGCAGTGCTCGTGATAACAGATGGTCGGAATCTCAATACCAACCTGCTGGGCAGCTTCCAAAATGGTTGTGTTGGGATTGGCTTGGATGGTTTGTCCATCTATGGTGAGAGTGACAGGGGATGGTTCCATGGCAAACCTCGTGTTGGGGTTGAGTCAGGCGGGTTGGGCGGGTTGAAACAGATGGGGCCAGTATTTGAGTGCGCTCAGGATGGCCGAGGCGGCAGTTTGCCCCAGGCCACACAAGGAGGCATCCATCATAGTCCAACCCACATCTTGTAGTCGTTCGATATCGCCAGGTAAGAATTGGCCATTGCGCAGCCGTGCCAGGATTTCATATTGGCGTTGGGTGCCAATTTGACATGGGTAGCATTTTCCGCACGATTCCTCAGCAAAAAAGCGTGCCAATCGGTACACCACATCGCGCAAGTCGCGCTGGGCGTCAAAAACGGTGATCACCCCCGAACCCAATGTCAATCCGGCAGAGCGTAACCCTTCAAAACTGAGCGGGGTATTCAGGTGATCGGGTGTGGCAAAGGTGCCTGCAGCTCCTCCGATCAAGGCTGCTTGAAAAGGAACGTCACTGCGCAGGCCACCCCCCAAATCGAAAATAAGATGCCGTAGGGTGACCCCGAAGGGAACTTCATATAGGCCTGGCTGGTTTACATCACCAGAAAGGCAGAAGAGTTTTGGTCCGGGCGATTTCTCGGTACCAATTTTGCGGTACTCTTTGGCTCCCAAGTTTAGAATCAGCGGCACATTCGCCAGTGTCTCAACATTGTTGATAACCGTAGGCTTCCCAAATAAGCCGTGTGTGGTGGGAAATGGGGGCTTTACCCGTGGAAACCCGCGCTTGCCTTCAATGGATTCGAAGAGTGCTGTTTCCTCTCCGCAAATGTATGCTCCTGCACCACGGCGGATTTCAATATCAAATGAAAAGTCGCTTCCTAAAATGTGTGTCCCGAGCAGATTGGCAGCACGCGCTTCTTCAACTGCGCGTTGAATGGTATGGTAGGCGTTGAGGTATTCGCCACGAATGTAAAAATATCCTTTCTCTGCTCCAATGGCATACGCCGCAATAATCATGCCCTCTAGGATCTGATGGGGATCATCTTCCATCAGCACGCGATCTTTGAACGTGCCTGGTTCGGCCTCATCCGCGTTACAAACAACGTATTTGGGGCTTCCTTGGGCTTGGGCAGCGCTTTCCCATTTTAGCCCAGTAGGGAAGGCTGCTCCACCTCGCCCAACTAATCCAGACGCCTTTATTTCCTCGATCACGCTTGCGGAGGACATTGCCAAGGCTTTCTTCAGTGCAGTGTAACCTCCATCGGCTAGATAGGCCTCCAAAGAGGTGGTCTGACCCAAACCGCAGCGCTTGGTTAATAAACGCAGGTCGCCCTCTACGTGGGTTTGCGGGCGGCGACCTGTTTTTGCGACGAGTTCCTGCAAAGTGCTTTCGGGAGAGGCTGTGGCCGGTATGTTTTGGATCAACAACGCAGGGGCATGATCGCACAATCCGAGGCAAGGTGCTTGCTCAATAGTGACGCTTACCAATTCACCGGTTTCCAGCGCATACTCAGCATGACGGCTGAGTTGCTTGAGCACAGTATCCGCGCCTGCCAAGGCGCAAGCAGGGTCGTTGCACACATGGATGATAACCTTGCCCACTGGCTCGGTGTGGAACAGGGCGTAAAATTCGAGAACCCCAAACACATCTGCCAATGGTACCCTTAATGTGCGGGCGATTTCCTCTGCCACTGGCTCAGGGATATAACCATAAAGGTCTTGTGCAGCATGAAGCGCAGGTAAAAGCGCCGTGCGTCCCTGAGGGGCGAGTTCAGAAAGCACAGGTTGTAGTAGAGCAAGATCGGGCGCAGACATAAGTTTATTCTCCAAGGTGGGTCGTTGGGTTA
>NZ_JBWGPQ010000002.1:0-31970 GCF_056331585.1 Thermanaerothrix sp. | reverse complement strand
TTATAATTATACATAATCTTATGACCAGTGTTTTCGTTCAAGCGGGAGGACAATCCCAACGTATGGGTACCAATAAAGCATTGGTGCCTTTTCTGGGTGAACTCCTTATCCAGCGGGTGATTCGTCGTGTCCGTCCATTGGCTCGCGAGATCGTTGTTGTTACCAATGACCCACAGCCCTACCTGGAATTAGGTTACCCGATTGTCGCCGATCGCATTCCGGGGCTAGGGGCATTAGGGGGGCTTTATACCGCTTTGAGTTATGCGCGCTACCCTTATGTCATTGTGATCGCATGTGACATGCCGTTTGTCAATTCGAGTTTATTATTGGAAGCCCAAAATCGCCTGGTTCAGGGAGGGTGGGATGCTGTTCTTCCCCGGTCTGGTGAGGGCTTGGAACCCTTTCATGCGGTTTATCGCCGCGATACCTGTTTACCGGCTGTAGAGCGAGCTTTGAAAAGAGGGGAACGGCGCATGATTTCCTGGTTGCCAGAAGTGCGCTGGCAGGTTATCCCCTGGGAAGAAGTTAAGGTCATTGACCCTCGAGGCCTGGCTTTCATGAATGTGAATACGCCCGAGGAACTAGCAAATGCTGAAGACTTGGCACGTACTATTTACTTAGAATGAGGTATATTTAGGGCGGGTGATATGACTGGATTGTTTTGCGGCCAGCCATGTAAGCGTTCAGGGTGAGCGTAAACATTAAACTGATTGCGCCGGGCATAGCCGATTAATGTAATTCCATATTGTTCGGCCAGGCGAACCGAGAGCGCAGTTGGAGAGGTGCGAGAGACCAAAGCGTGCGCACCCAGGCGAGCCGCCTTTTGCAACATCTCGGATGAGATACGCCCAGTAGTAAAGAGGATGCGGCGCGGTGGGAAAACTTTTTGTAAGAGCATCGAACCGGCGATTTTATCCAGTGTATTATGGCGGCCAATATCTTCGACTTGAATCAATAGGCGTTCGCCGTCGCCTAAAGCACTGCTGTGCACTCCGCGTGCGGCTTGATACAAATCCTGTGCTTGATATAGTTGACTTAACCCGTTGAGGATTTCTTCTGGAGTAAAAATTACTTCGGAATTGTAACCCTGTAACGGAGAGGGATGGAATTCCGATTCCTGGCTGGTGATGCCACCACTACATCCGGAGGTCTTCCGCCAGTGCGAGGGTTTTGGCACAGACCGATTGAGCCACACATCCACATTGCAACCATTCTCACATACTTGAACTATTGCGACCTCCTCCGCTGATTGGATGATACCTTCATTGTAAAGAAACCCGAGTGCAAGGGCTTCTAGATGCGTGGGGGTGCACATAAGTGTGATCCACCTCTCGCCGTTGACGCTAAGGTCTACCGGTGTTTCGGTGATGATCTCACCCTGGAGTTGAACCCAGTGCTGATTCTCAAAGTGCCAGTAGGATAACAAGTGTGTCCCTGTTTCCATAGATCTACCTATACTCGGAGTTACCACTAAATAACCTTTTAGCCTAATTTTACCTTAACCACTCGGAATTACAACCGGTGAGCATGGATTGCCCATCGGCCGGTCACTTCTTCTTGTGATGGGCTCAAAAATGCAGAGCAGATTATAAGAGCAATCCCCTAGGGCGGTATTGCAATGCCTCGGCGACATGGTGGGGCTGGATTTGGTCACAGCTTGCTAGATCGGCAATGGTTCGGGCTACCTTGATGATGCGGTGATAGGCGCGCGCCGACAATTGATAGCGAGAAACTGCGGTGCGCAGCAGGGTGGCGGCAGTTTCCTCGAGTCTGCAATGTTCCCGCACTTCCACCGGCCGCATTTCGGCATTACACGTGACCCCGTTAGTGCCAAAGCGTTGGCGCTGGCGTTCGCGGGCTACCTCGACCCGCTTACGTACAGCCACTGAGGACTCACCCAAGCGGCGGTCGGCCATTTTCTCATAGTCCACTCGTGGCACCTCGATAAAGAGATCAATGCGGTCAAGTAATGGTCCCGAGACGCGTTTTTGGTACTTGGTTACCGTGCTGGGTGAGCAGGTGCACGCTTTTTGAGGGTCACCAAAGTTGCCGCAAGGACAGGGGTTCATCGCGGCAACTAACTGAAAGTTGGCCGGAAATGTTAGGGATCCATTGGCGCGGCTGATAGTGACAATTTTGTCCTCGAGTGGCTGGCGCAACACTTCAAGCACGCGAGGGCTGAATTCGGGAAGTTCATCTAGAAAGAGCACGCCACGGTGAGCTAGAGAAATTTCACCTGGATGAGGCCAGTGTCCGCCGCCTACCAGGCCGGCATGGGAAATGGTGTGATGAGGAGCACGGAAAGGGCGAGACCGAACGAGAGGGCTGTCTGCAGGGAGTTGGTCGGCCACGGAGTAGATGCGGGTGATATCGAGGGCTTCCTCGAGGGTCAACGTTGGTAAGATGGCTGGCATGGCGCGCGCTAGCAAGGTCTTACCGGCGCCGGGCGGGCCGATCATGAGCACATTATGTCCTCCGGCGGCGGCAATTTCCAAGGCGCGCTTGGCATGCTCTTGACCCTTGATCTCTTGAAAGTCGGTTTGCACCAAGGTATTGGGTTCCCAATTCAGTTGAACGGGTGGGTGTGGGCATAAAGGCTGATTCCCCAACAAGTGCCCCACCAGTTCCCCCAAGGTAGCCACGGCATAAACCTCGAGGTCAGGCAATAAGGCGGCTTCTGCGGCATCGGTGTGCGGGGCGAAGAGGCGTTGAAAACCCTGCTGGCGGGCTGTGGCGGCCATGGGTAATACCCCGCGCACATGCCGGACATTACCATCCAGGGAAAGTTCACCTACCACCAAGGCCCCGTCGAGCGCTTCGAGAGGTATCTGCTCGCTGGCCATAAGTACCCCCAACGCAATGGGTAAATCATAAGCCGGACCCTCTTTGCGCACTGAGGCGGGTGCCAGGTTCACGGTCACGCGTTTACGAGGATAAGTGAGGCCGCTGTTTTTAATCGCGGCCTGAACCCGCTCACGGCTTTCCTGGACGGCGGTGTCGGGTAATCCCACAATCACCATACCCGGCAGACCGGGCGAGGCATCCACCTCAACCTCGACAATCACGCCGTCTAAACCAATCACAGCACATGAGAAGACGCGGGCTAGCATGAGGTTAGTTTAGGTTTAGAGTTCGGTTTTGTCAACTGACGGCGTGCAGGAAGTTTTTCGTGATTCAATCAGCGCGAAAGATGTGGGTGATAATATTGGACCCGCTCCCACCAATATTCTGAGTCATGCCGATTTTAGCCCCTTCTACCTGGGTGGCACCGGCCTCTCCCCGCAGTTGTTGCACAACCTCAACGATCTGATAAACGCCGGTTGCACCAACCGGATGCCCACGAGCCTTGAGCCCGCCCCGGGTGCAGATGGGAATGCGTCCACCAATTTGGATCTCGCCTTCCAAAGCCAACCGCGGGCCCTGACCGCGTTCGGCAAAGCCACAAGCCTCTAACGAAAGGGCGGACATAATGGTAAAGGCATCGTGGAGTTCAAAGACATCAATATCCTCTGGACTTACTCCCGCTTGAGCATAAGCCTGACGGGCGGAACGTTCGGCAGCACACAGCCAAAGCGCATCCCTTCGGCTGGCTACGGCAATGGTATCCGTTGCGGCGGCTGAAGCAATCACGCGCACGCGGGGCTTGGGGGGGTAGCGATGAAGATGTTCAACTGGCACCAAAACCACGGCGGCGGCACCATCTCCCATCGGTGAAGCATCCATCAGGTTAATGGGTGGGGTAATCATCGGTGCTTTTTCGTAGTCTTGCTGAGTTAGCAGGGAATGAAAACGTGCGTAAGGATTATGTAACGCATTCTGATGCGAGTTGATTGAGAAAGGTGCAAAATGCTCATGACGCCAGCCATATTCGTGCATGTAGCGGTGCATGATTAAGGCATTAAGGGCGACAAAAGACACCCCATAAGCCGATTCCCAATCCGCATCGGCCGCAGTGGCTAACTCGGCTGTGATCTCGTCTCCTGGCGAATCGGACATTTTTTCCACCCCCACTACCAAAACAACATCCAGAATCCCAGATGCTACTGCCATCAGGGCAGCCCTGAAAGCGGCTGACCCGGAGGAACAAGCCGTTTCGATGTGCATGGCATCGGCATAACGCAAACCCGCCCAATCCGCAATATAAGCCCCTAGCTGCTGTTGTTGATTCGCCGAGCCAGCCATCATATTACCGACGAATACCCCATCCACACGGGTGATGCCTGCATCCTGCAAAGCGGCCAGGGCGGCTTCGCCAGCCAGTTCACGCAGTGATTTTTCCCAATGCTCCTCGATGGAAGTTTGCCCTATGCCCAAAACAGCGACTTCGCGCATGAAATACCCTCACAATGTAGTGTTGATTGAGATTATAGTCGGGAGAACTGTCATTTTCTATCAACTTGCAGGTGGTGTATAAACCTGTGGGGTAGGTATAATTGGGAGCATGCATTTTGCTTCGTCCTGGCGGCCAAATAGATCCTGGGTATATGACATCCTTGTTGTCACGGGTGTCCTGAGCTTCATTCTGGTGAGTTGTCAGAGCGGTCGCGTTCCCCATTCTGCTCGGGAGACCGATCCTCCTCTTGCGCTTTCGGCGTCTCTCACATTGACCCCGACAACATTCGGGAAAACGTTCGAAATACCGGATTCCTACGCTACTCAAGAAGCTAAAGATGAAGCAATAGCGCTTAGCGCCAAGGGTCTGCCTGCGCTACTGGTAAGGGCATTGCGTCAAGCGGGTTACCTTATAGAAGATGGTGGAGTAGGGACTGTTGTTGAGCCAATACCTTGGGATAGCAAAGCCCAGGATGATGATCAAATCGTTGCCAGGTGGTTGTTCCTGTTGGTTGTGCCGTTTCCCACAACCGTAGATGAGGTGGCTTGGAGTGATGTCTATGCGGCCTGGCGGGGCGAACGTCCCTGGAAGGACCCTACCAACGCTTGGGGTGGACAACCCTTGTTGATGAGCCCTTCAACATTGGAGATACTGCGGAAGGTGTGGGGAACACCAGCTACCGAGTTCGTTCGGGTTGAACCTGAAGAGAGAATACAGGAAGTGGCCTGGGCACAACATGCTTGGGCTATTATCCCTTTTGAGGATCTCAATCCACGCTGGAAGGTGCTCAAAATTGACGGATGGACCGGCCTTGAATCTGATGCTAAAGCATCCCCTCTATGGATATCGTTTGGCGTGAAAACTCCTGTGAATACGTCCCAGGTAGTAGTGACCAACTATCGGCCTGAACACCTGGTTTCGGTGATCCTGAGCGGCACAACGGCACTGGTGCGTTATGCCGCATTACGGATGGAGGAGAAAGGTACGGACTACCCTGGTCTAGTGCTTGCGCCGCTCTTGCGTTCGGCAGATGTTCTTCATATTAGCAATGAAGTTTCGTTCGATCCCAATTGTCCTCCCGCTAAACCCTTGCGGCGGGAAGCGCGCTTTTGTAGCGATCCCCGTTACTTGAGCCTGCTTGAGTTTATCGGCGCTGATGTGATTGAATTAACCGGAAATCACTTATTGGATTGGGGTGAAGAGCCTTTTCTTTATACCTTAAACCTCTATCAACGGGCGAATCTGCCTTATTATGGGGGTGGGGCTAATCGCGAAGAAGCCCAAGGTGTGCTGAAGATGACCGTAAAGGGCACGCATTTAGCCTTTCTTGGATGTAATGCGGTTGGGCCTGAAGCAGTTTGGGCGACGCAGGACAAAGCCGGTGCGGCGCCATGTGATATGGAGGGCTTGATCGGGCGGGTTAAAACATTACGTAGCGAGGGCTATCTGCCAATTGTGACCTTTCAACATTTGGAGGTGGATGATTTCAAACCTGCCAGTCAGGCGCGTTATGATTTCCGGGCTGCGGCTCAGGCGGGAGCGGTTGTGGTGAGCGGTAGCCAGGCACACTTCCCACAAGGGTTTTCGTTTGAGAATGAGGCATATATCCATTATGGCTTGGGTAACCTGTTTTTCGACCAGATGTTTTACTGGAATCGGCGTGCCTTTCTAGATCGGCATTTATTTTACGAGGGGCGTTATCTGGGTGTGGATTTGGTTACCATTATTCTGGAAGATTATGCCCAACCGCGCTTGATGACTTCAACCGAGCGGGAAGAACTGTTACAGGCGGCCTTTTCTGCGAGTGATTGGTGAAGATTCTCAATGAGGTAAGACACCATGCGGCACCTTACTTATCTATTTTTGTTGGCTGTAGTGATCCTTTCCGGATGTAACGGCACACCTCAGCCGCTACAACCTCAGAGCATCCTCTCCCCTTCTGAAGCAACGCTTACGCCCTTTCAGCCCTTGAGTACGGCAACAACAAAGCCAATCCCGACTACGCAGTTACCATTGCGACTCTGGCTACCTGCCTACCTACCCGAGGGGTTGCGTCGCCAAATTGCTGCGATTCCAGTGGAAATGGCCAACTCAGAGACCAACGCTAATATCACCATGGCTTTGGGAAAACCCGAGGAGGGCACACCTTGGGTTTATGCGCTGGTGGCTTCATTTTCGACCATAAGGGATGATATCTCTTTGCAAGACCTTCTGCGTGCTTGGCGAGATGAAGCCAATCCGTTGGAAGGTCCTATTTACGTTTCCTCATCTACGCTTGAGATAATGCAGAACATATTGGGACCCGCTGGTCAAAACGTACGGGTTGAGAACGAGGCCGTGTTGCTTGAAAGAACTTGGGCGGATCGTCCGGCATTTGCGATTATTCCCTTTGAAGCGTTGGAGCCGCGCTGGAAGGTTATTCGGGTTGAGGAACAATCACCCATAGATAAACACTTTGATCCTCAAGCCTACCCTCTCACGGCATGGTTCACGTGGCAAGGGGAGGTATCACGCATTGCGGAGATGGAAAATCGGTTAAAAACCGCCGGGGTGACCCTGTATTCTAATCGCGATCCAGAGAAACTGACAGTTATGGTCATGACCGGTGTTACCGCACTGGTGCGGGCCACGGCAGCCAAGATGGAAGAAAAAGGGGTAACTTATCCGGCACGGGATGTGGGGGATCTTCTCCGAAATGCCGATCTAACGCATATCAGCAATGAAGTCTCATTTAGTCCTAAGTGTCCGCCACCTAATCCCAATCAGACCTCGCTTATCTTTTGCAGTGATCCCAAATACATCGAGTTATTGGACTATGTAGGAACGGACATCCTCGAATTGACCGGGAATCATGGTGTTGATTGGGGGCGGGATGCGCTGCTCTATTCCCTTGATCTTTACCGTCGGCGGGGCTGGGCGTTCTATGCCGCGGGTGAAAATGAGGCCCAAGCTAAAGCAGCGGTCACCGTGGAACACAATAGCAATCGCTTCGCTTTCATCGGTTGTAATCCAGCTGGCCCGGCATTTATCTGGGCCACGGCAGATTTGCCCGGCGTTGCTAACTGCGACTACCCCTGGATGGAAGCGGAGATCCGCCGCTTGAAGGAAGCTGGTTATTTGGTTATCGCGACTTTCCAGTATTTCGAATCCTATCGTCCGGATGTAATGCCCTATGAACAACAAGACTTCCGAAGATTGGCGGACGCTGGTGCCGTGATCGTCAGCGGGAGTCAAGCTCATCACCCAATGGCGATGGAATTCTACAACGGAAGTTTTATCCATTATGGGTTAGGAAACCTCTTCTTTGACCAGATGCATGTATATGTCAATGATCGCCTGATTGAAGGCACACGAAAGGGGTTTATTGATCAACATGTGTTTTATAATGGTCACCATATTAGTACGGTATTGATCACGACCATGCTGGAGGACTACGCGCGTCCTCGCCTGATGACCTCAGAGGAACGGGCAGCGTTCTTGAGTCAGATGTTTTCTGTTTCGGGTTGGTAATTTTCGTGATCGGAGGAAATCATGCGCAAGATTCACGATATCTCATTAACCATTGGGCCTAACCTCCCAACCTGGCCCAGCGATCCTAGTGTCCGTATTGAACGTGTCAGTAAAATCGAAGAAGGCGCCAATGCCAACGTTTCCAAGGTCGAGATGGGGTTGCATACCGGCACTCATTTGGATGCACCCTATCATTTTCTCCCGAATGGTGCCCGCCTAGAGAGCCTTGCGCTGGAAGTCCTTATAGGACCGGCACAGGTGATTGAAGTCCCTGAGCATTTCACGGAGATCACCGCCGATGTGTTCCAGCACTTGCCCTTAGCACCTGGTGTGCAGCGTGTCCTGTTTAAGACCCGTAATTCGCGCTATTGGGCTGAGGGTGAGAAAACATTTCGGCCGGACTTTGTGGGTATTACGCAGGATGGGGCAGAATATTTAGTTGAGCAGGGGGTGCGTTTGGTGGGGATTGACTATCTTTCGGTAGCACCCTACAAACGCTCTCGCCCTACCCACGAAGTATTACTGCGAGCAGGCGTCGTAATTATTGAGGGATTGGATTTATCTCAGGTGAGATCAGGCCTTTATCATCTGATCTGCCTTCCAATCAAGTTTCAGGGCGTGGAAGGTGGTCCGGCGCGGGCTATTCTGATTGAAGAGTCGGCTGATCATTAAAGGCGGCTGATCAATTCTATATTCAGGGCTTGTAAACTATCGGTGCGCTCCGAGCGAGCCAGTTCAAATTCAAAGATGTAATTGCGGGTAGGGAGTTGCCCGGAGCGCACCCCTTCAGGTAAATTCGAATCGTGGAAAAAGACCGAGCCATAGGGTGAATTGGGATGGCGAGTGTCGGTCAGCCAAAGGTTGGGTGCGATAGTTTTGAGGTAGCGCATGAATCCATAACCCTGGTCGCTGTGCCAGTAACACCAACCGCGGACACGAGAGCCAATTTCTCCCCAAGGGGGCAAATCATTACGAGGTGAAGTAACTGGGATCAAGTTGGGTATAAGGTAACCCGAAATGAAAAAGTCGGCCTCGTGGCGTAATTTGCTAGAGACATTATCCAATGCCACGACTTCGACCCGACAGCCTTTATCCTGCAGTGCGCGCACGACCTGCACGAAATCACCGTCACCGGAGACCAGGAGCACGCGGTCAAGATTTACCGACTGGAGCAGGGCATCAACTGCTAACTCAAGGTCTGCATTGGCTTTACCATAACGCACACCATTTTCATCCACAAACCAACTGATTTCTTTGACAATGACTTTATAACCCAAGTCGCGCAAGGCCGAATGAAAGTTTTGGGTGCCTTTGCGATAGGATTCATCGCGTTCGGCGCGTTCGCGATCATAACTGACATAGGCGTTCAAACGCACTAATTCTGCCTCATCGCGGCAGGCAAATTCACGCAGGACATCATATTGCATGCGTTGACCCCCATTGAGATAAATATTGGATACATCTACATACACACCGACTTTTGCAAATGACATAAAATGCCCCGTGATCTGGGATTTGTTTTCCTTATCGCTGATAATTTTAACCTTGAACTTCTATATGGCTACCAGATGAAGCAACCCAAAGGGGCTAAATTAAGAATCAGGTGGGGTAAAATCAAAGCATATGCGCTGGATTAAAGTGTTTGCCATAGCACTTCTAATTGCACCGAGCGTAATGTTGTTCTCCGTCGGTTGTCAAGTATCAAGCATATGGGGAGGAGAAGCGGTTCCATCTCCTTTTCTCCCATTCTCACCAACGAATGCTACACCAATCGCACCTGGCGAAAGTGTTCAACCGCTTACTACATCCCCCTCAGCCACGGTGATTTTTCTCCCATTGGAAGAAACTGTCCGACCGTCTTTATCCCCTTTGCCCTGCGAATTGGCTGCGGCGGGCAATCCTCTTGATGTCGCGATCCCGGACGATACACCGATTGAGCCTGGTCAACGTTTTATTAAGACCTGGCGTTTGGTCAATCGCGGAGCATGCGTGTGGGATGGTACGTATAGTGTGATATGGATCTCAGGGGATAACCTAGCACCTTTTACAGCGTATCCTCTTCCAACGCGCGTTTTACCTGGAGAAACGGTGGATATCAGCATCGAAATGATGGCGCCACCCTGGCAAGGGCGATACACCAGTTATTGGATGCTGCGATCTCCCTCCGGAA
Organism: Thermanaerothrix sp.; assembly: GCF_056331585.1. Classification (NCBI taxonomy): domain Bacteria; kingdom Bacillati; phylum Chloroflexota; class Anaerolineae; order Anaerolineales; family Anaerolineaceae; genus Thermanaerothrix; species Thermanaerothrix sp. The sequence continues at coordinate 21,957 of NZ_JBWGPQ010000002.1, read as the reverse complement.
AACTATTCGGTTTAGGGCCTTCCGGCAGCGCTCCGTTCTGGGTGCGGATTCAGGTGCCAGCGCTTGATACTGCGACCCTTCTACCCGCGCCTACGCTTTCACCCACCCCTATTGCGCTAGAAGGACAGATAACGCTAACAGTATCACAAGGGATACATCTTTCCGATCTTGCGCTTCATCAGGATCCTTCTGAGGTAGATTTTTGGGTGGAACGCTCGGCGGGGGGAATGGTTCTGAGTCCTCAGCATGAGGCTCGGTGGGGTGTTTTGCCTTCTGCCGAAACACCAACGATTGTCCGTTGTTTGGAATTAACGCGAGAGACGGCGCCAATACCATTGCAAGGAGAATTGTTCTTTCCCTCTCTTTGTGTGCGTTCCACAGACGGTGCGGTGGCATTCTTTGAGGTTGTGCGTGTAGATGAGGAACAGGGACTGGTAGATATCCATTACATTCGTTGGCTAACACCCTAAAAGATTCCTTACAATATTCTCTTCACGGAGTCCTGACATGAACTTAGACGACCTAACGACATTCAACCAACTCGACCGCTCTAATATGTATGAGGAAATTGACCGTCTTCCGGATCAACTGGCGCATGCATGGAAGCAGGGAATGCAGTTTCCACTAAATATCAAGCCCCCGATTCGTCAAGCGGTTATCGCTGGAATGGGGGGCTCGGCTATCGGCGCCGATCTCTTTATCGCGTTTAGCGAACCTTTTCTAAGGATACCTGTATTGGCCTGCCGTGAGTATCAATTGCCGGCTTGGGCAAATGGTCCCGAAACGCTGGTTGTTGGCTCGTCACACTCAGGCAACACCGAAGAAACGCTGGCGGCGGTGAAGCAAGCTGGCGAACGCGGTTGCCAGGTTGTGGTCATCACCACCGGTGGAGAACTGGCCACGCTCGGACAAGGGGCCGGCTGGGATGTGTGGCAATTTGAGCATACTGGGCAACCCCGGGCTGCCGTTGGCTTCTCGTTTGGTTTTCTGCTGGCTTTATTCTATCGTTTAGGACTGATTCCAGATCCCAAAAATGAGATTGATCAGGCGCTTCAGGCTATGCGGGAGCAACAGCGCTGGTTGGGTAAAGGGATACCGGTCGTTCAAAATCCCGCCAAGCGACTGGCCGGCCAACTGATGGGACGCTGGGTGGTGGTTATAGGATCGGACGTGGCGGCACCGGTGGCACGGCGTTGGAAAGGACAAATCAATGAACTGGCAAAAGCGTGGGCGCAGTTTGATGTGTTACCGGAGGCAGATCACAACACCCTGGCCGGGGTTGAGAATCCCGAAGCACTTCTCGAAAAAATGATGGTGCTCTTTCTGCGCACGCCCTCCGATCACCCCCGTAACCGCTTACGCAGTGAATTAACCTTGCAGGCCTTTCTCACTGCCGGTATCAATGTGGATTTTGTTCAGGGCAAAGGTGAAGGGCGCATGGCGTATCAATGGACGCTGTTGCATTTTGGCGATTACCTGGCTTATTACCTTGCGATGGCGTATGGGGTGGATCCTACACCGGTACAAGCCATTGAAGGTCTTAAAACAGCGATGAAACAATAAGCAAAAACCGAGAGCGCGGGAGACCTAGTGACCTCCCGCGCTTTTGATTCAGGATTTAGGATCAATTATCTTGTGCGCAGTGGGTAAGAGCAAAGCGGCAATAAGTGCCTTAAACGCATCCCCAGGGAGGAAAGGAAGGATACCCCCAAGCCAAGCCTTTTCGAGGCCGAGAAAGCGGGATAACACTAATGCTCCCAACCCCAAAATGATAACTTCCCCAATAGCGAACATGGCGATTACCCGTGTGATCGAGCGATCCCACCCCTTTTCGGCTAAGTGACCGACCACATAGGCGGCGAGAATAAAGCCCAAAAGGTAGCCACCAGTTGGGCCAAACACATGATTCCAGCCGCTGGCCCCACCCGCAAAAAAGGGTAACCCTAGACTCCCTGCAAGCAAATAAAGTCCGAGGCTGAGCGCGGCTCGTGAACTACCCATGGTTGCGCCAACTAAAAACACCCCCAGAGTTTGACCAGTGATAGGAACCGGGGTGAAAGGTAAAGGAATGCGGATCTGGGCAAGCCCTGCCACGAGAAGGCTTCCGGCAGCAACCAATAAAACATTAGGCAATCCACTTGAACGGAGCCCAATACGAGCAGTTAGCATTAGCGCTAGGGGACGATTCATACCTCTCACCTCATTTATATGTTTAGGATGGTTATCTCAGGAGAATTAACACGCAAAGGGTTTGAGGGGTGCGTAATAGACATGGTTTTATAATCATACCAATATGAGGCATGAAGTCCGGCGCTTGCTCGATTGGGTTCATTTGCAAAGAGGGGGTTTCTTCCTGGTACTTGCCACGGGGATGGCCCTAGGGGGCTTAATTGTTTTGCAGGCTTATACGCTAGCTTACATCTTGAATGCTGCTTTTATCCATCACCACTTTCGTGCAGACCTTTATCCTTGGCTCGGTATATTATTAGGGGTGATTACCGCCCGGGCGGTAGCAACGTGGGTAAACGAAGTGGCAGCCCAACGTTTAGCCGTCCGAATAAAAGCCCAATTGCGTGGTGAGTTACTGCGCGCCCTTCTGTATGCCGGACCCGCTTATCTGAAGACTCAACCCGCAGGTGACTTGACAGCGACGCTGATGCAGGGGGTTGAATCATTAGAGCCTTTCTTTGCCTACTATCTGCCCCAGATTGTGTTAGCTGCTGGGGTGCCTATGTTGATATTAGCCGTAGTGTTTCCGTTGGACTGGTTAACCGGAATCATCTTTTTATTCACTGCGCCCTTAGTTCCTTTGTTTATGATCCTGATTGGTCGCATGGCGGAACGGGTAACTCGTCGTCAATGGCGAGCGCTACAACGTCTGAATGACTATATTTTGGACACAATACAGGGACTGGTCAGCCTTAAAGCCATGGGACGCACCCGGGAACGTGAAGTGCGCTTAGGGCGAGTGAGTGACGCTTATTACGCTACTACCCTGTCGGTCTTACGGGTTACATTTCTTTCTGCCTTGGCGATGGAATTGATCAGCACGATCAGCACGGCTTTGGTAGCGGTAGAAATTGGATTGCGCCTTCTTTACGGGCGTTTGGATTTTCTTCAGGCCTTCTTTACCCTCTTAATTGCCCCTGAGTTCTATTTGCCCCTGCGGATGCTGGGCCAGCGTTTCCATGCCGCAATATCGGGAATTAACGCGGCGCAATCCATTTTCTCTCTGCTGGACGAGGCTGCAGAAAAATCAACATTCTCTCGCCTCGTCTTAGAGGTTAAGTCTCAAACGCCATCCGTTACGCTGAAGACGCCACCTCAGCGTATTCGTTTTGAAAGCGTGAGTTTTGCTTATCCGGGGCGGCCTGAGTTGACTCTGCAAGAGGTTGGGTTTGTGATTCACCGTGGTCAAAAGGTAGCCCTGATCGGTCCAAGTGGTGCGGGTAAAACCACCCTGGCGTATCTACTGCTGGGCTTTCTTCAGCCAACACAGGGACAAGTCTGGGTGGATGACGTGCCACTGTCGCAGATTCTATTTGCCGAATGGCGGCGCTGGATAGCCTGGGTACCTCAAATGCCCTATCTTTTCAATGCCAGCCTGGCCTGGAATGTTCGTATGTCGCGTCCAATGGCTTCAGAAAATGCTTTTCGCGAGGCTATTCGCCAGGCTGGCCTGGAAGAGATAGGTGCACGGTATCCTCAAGAGTGGGAAAGGGAGATTGGTGAATGGGGAAGGGCCATCAGTGGCGGCGAGGCCCAGCGGGTTGCCCTGGCTCGTGCCTTCCTAAAAGATGCCCCAATTTTGGTTATGGATGAGCCTACAGCTCATCTCGATCCGGATCTGGAGGTTTATTTAGAGCAGCATCTTCGTGCGTTATGGGAGGAACGCACCTGTCTCATTATTGCACACCGCTTGAGCACTATTCAAAATGCTGATTGGGTATTGGTGTTGGATCATGGATGTATTCGGGTTCAGGGTAAGCCGTCGGATCTGCTTGGTCGCCTTACCCCATATATGACCCGCTGGACTATGGGGGGAGAACCATGATGGTCATAGGAAGGTTAGTGCGTTTTTTGAAGCCCTTTATTGTCCAGGCCGGAGTCTCTATCATTCTTGGGGTTGCAGCCATTGCGACCAGTGTTGGCCTGCTGGGCACAGCGGCGTATCTGATCGCTCAGGCAGCTCTGCATCCCTCTATCGCGGAATTGCATATTGCCATTGTGGGAGTACGATTCTTTGGCCTGGCACGCAGTATTATTCGCTACCTGGAACGCTGGGTGTCTCATGGGGTCAACTTGCGTCTGCTAGGGCAATTACAACGATGGCTTTATCGCACCCTGGTGCCCTTACTACCAGCGCGGCAAACGCTTCTCCCTAGCGGTGATGTCCTTCATCGTTCGATCGCGGATTTGGAAAATTTGGAGAATTTTTACGTTCGTTTTATTTCTCCCTCCCTGGTCATGATGGTCACTACGATAGGGATGATCTGGTTCAGCGGTTTACTGTCACCGGCTTTTTGGCCGTGGGTGGCAGTAGGATTGGTTGGGGCGGGGGGGTTAACGCCGTTGCTGGTTTATGCTTTTCAGAATAAGCCCACGCTGCGACAAGTTGAGACGGGTGCCGCTCTCAATACTCGGATCGTGGAATTTATCCAGGGCATGGAGGATTACCTGCTCTACGGACAAGAAGATTTTATCCTTGCCCAAATTGAGCGTCTTGAGTCAACGTATCATCACCTTCAACTACGTCGTGCTCATTACCGTGGGTTGGGCGATGGATTAAGCCTGGCGTGGATAGGGATGACCGTGTGGTTAGTCCTTTGGTTGGGGATTGATCCTGTAGCCCGAGGACAGTTTAGCGGGGTGTTGCTGGTTGTATTGGTGGCGGTTATCCTCGCAAGCAGTGAAGCCGTAAGCGCCGTTTTGCAAGGGGCACAGAATTTACCGTTGGCTATGCATTCTGCTCGGCGGTTATTGGAATTGGAAGGGATGGCTTCACGAGTCGCGGTGGGGGGAGAGGTTAAGGATAAATCTTTTGTGAGGCGGCCGGATATCCTGGTGCGTGATCTTTCTTTCCGGTATGCACCGGATATGCCTCTTGTCCTGGATCGGATAAACCTCTCCATACCTTTTGGCTATCATATTGGATTGTTGGGACCAAGCGGAGCAGGAAAATCCACCTTAATCCAATTATTGCTTCGTTTTTGGGCGGTAGAGCAGGGCGAAATATACCTTGGGGGAGTGCCACTAGCCAACTGGGATGAAGATACCCTGCACCAGACGTTCATGGTGCTTGAACAGCGGCCATACATTTTCAGTGAAACTTTACGTGGTAATTTGTCTCTTGGGGCGCCGCAGGCGGATGAGTCTCAGTTATGGTGGGCGCTGGAGCAGGTGGAATTGGCGGATTGGGCGCGTCGTTTACCCGAAAGATTGAATACATGGGTGGGAAACCTGGGTCTGCAATTGAGCGGTGGAGAACGTCAGCGCTTGGCGTTGGCGCGGGTGTTCCTTAGTCAGGCCCCGGTGATTATTCTGGATGAACCAACCGTCCATCTGGATTGGACCCAAGCCTTGCGAATTACTGGGCGTTTCATGGCTTGGGCTGAAAAACGAACGCTGATCTGGATTACTCATCTTCCCCATGGGTTAGACTGGCTGGATGAGATTGTGGTCTTGCACCAAGGACAAATTGTGGAACAAGGCACCCCCCACGACTTAGAGCGAGGTCGTGGGTTCTATACGCGGATGCTGAACTTAGCGCGCCGTTACGCGAATGGTTTCGCCGCTTAATCGGGCTCCGTTTCTGAACCGAGTTACTGGTTCAGGTTGGTCATCATGGTCATGCGCAGTGCAAGGCGATTGATCTCCCGCAGTGCGCTCAGGAATTCCGGTGGCTGATTTTGTTTCTCGGATTGGGCGATGAGGCCGCCCACGAGTTGTAGAAAATCCGCTGTGACCAGGTCCGATTTTTCTTGCATTCTCTTTTGGCGTTCCTCATAAGAAGAGAGGCTAAGCAGTTCTTCGAGGAAGGCAACTTCAGGTGGGGGAGTGCTCAGTTTTTCTAGGTGAGCACGAATGCGTTGCAAGCGAGAAATGCGATCCAGGTCCGCGTTTTTGCGGGCTTGTTCTAATTCTTCGTCGAGGGCTTTGAAGAAAAACTCGTCAATCGTTTCTAAATTTTCTTCAACGGCTTGTTCGATATTTGGGGCTGTGGCAATTTGCTGCACTAATTGACGGCTTTGCTTGTAATGGCGTTGAATCTGTTCATCCACCTGGCGTGCATACTCCAGAAGTTTAGCCCGTAAGTTTTCAAGTCGGGCTTTCTCGGCGCTGTCTTGAGTCGCCTCAATCTGCCCTGAAAGGACCTGGAAGAATTCATAATCCAGACCGTTGCGCACCAACCCTACCAGGGCAGTGAGTGCAGCTTCGCTCTTGGCTTCGAGCATTAGATCTAAAAGTTTTTCGCGCGTTAGGCCTTGGCGGCTGGCCTGCTGCAGTTTTTGCAGGAGATCCTGAACTTCCTGAGTCTGGTTTTTAATCTCCTGTCCTGCTTTTGTGTTATTAAGAGCTTCCTGTTGAAGGGCCGCCAGAACACGCGCGGTTCGCTCGTCGCCCTGGGCGAGCATGGCCTCAGTGATTTGTGACAGCATAAGGAAAAAGTCGGCATCAATGAGGCCTTCTTCCTGTTGCATGACCGATTTACGTTCTTCAGGGTCTACGATACCCAGCAAGCGTCTGATTAATTCAAAGCGTTTTTGTTGGTTTTCTAACACCTCTCGAGTGTACCCATCGGCCTCAAGAATCCGTTCAATCAAGGTTTGAAAGGTAAGCATTGTTTGAGGACGGAGCAGATAGGCTTTGCGCTTTTCAAGGGGCAGGCGATTCGTGATCTGGTTGATTAGAGGCCCGATAAGTCGTTCTTGATCATTAACCGAGAGTCCTAAGTCTGGTGGGAAATAGGTGAGCAGGAGTTCTTTATCGGGGTCATGATAGACCAGAGGGGCACTAACCATACCCTCAAACCCACAGGTGGGGCAGTGAATGACGTTGATCTGTCCGTTGAGCAAGCGCTGTTTGACCGAGGGGTCAACCGAGACATCCAGTAGTTGCTCTAAATCGGCGATTACCGGTGATTTGCAGCGGGGGCAAGAGGTTTGTACTTTGGGCATAAGGAAGTTCACCCTTTCTGGGCGGAATTAACGAACGCATTATACCATTTTGAAAGAGCGAGGGGGAAAAATTTAAATTATTCTCCTTCTTACTTACTTATTGGGGCTGACGGGGAAGTGAGAAGCAAAAACGGGCGCCTTGTTCCGCACCGGAATCCACCCAAATTTTACCCCCGTGGGCTTCGATGATGGCACGGCTCAGGTAAAGACCCAACCCGGCGCCCTTGGTATGGCGCATCACTTCAGGCGAACGATAGAAACGATCAAAAATGTGGGGACAATCTGAGGGGGCGATGCCCGGCCCCTGGTCACTTACACAGACGATAACCGTATCCGGGCGCACCTGGCCTGAGATGCGAATTTCTCCCTGGGGGGCGTACTTTATTGCGTTGGAAATAAGATTGGTGAGAACCTGCTGCAAACGGTCTTCATCGGCCAATATGACCGGAAAGTCCGGGGGAAAATCCACGATAATGGTATGGCGATTGGTCTGCGTGGACATGCGCTGTGCCACCCGTGATGCCAATTCGGGGAGCCAAACATCGGCGCGCTTGAGGGTAAGACCGCCCGCCTGCAAGCGCGAAGCATCCAAAAGATTTTCTATCAGCGCCCCCAGGCGATCCGCTTCTTCCTCAATGACGGCCAGGCTTTCTTGAACAATTTCGGGATCCCATTGCGCATCTTCGCGGCGCAGGGTGCTGACGTAGCCCTTGATCAGAGCCAGGGGGGTTTTGAGCTCGTGGCTAATAATAGAAATGAAGGTGCTTTTTAGTTCATCGGCTTCGCGGAAGCGGGTAATATCGCGCACAATAGCAATGATGTTGAGCAATTTGCCTTCACTCAGTAACGGGGCATAGGTAATCCCAACCGGTACAGTATTGCGCGGCCCCTGGCATTTGAGATCGCCCTCAACGTAGAGATAGGAATTGGGGGCCAAAGGCCACCCGCCCGCCACGGCCTGTTCTAGCGTCATTTCTTTCGGGGGTGTGCTCCAATGCACGATTGCCTCATGCGTGTTACCTTGGATTTTCTCGCGGGGTAGGCCTACCAGGCGAGCAAAGGCCGGATTACAGCGCTCGATCTTCAGATCGGGGTTGAGGATCAGCACACCATCCGCTACAGCATCGAGGAGGCCATCCAGTCGTTGTTTGCTCCGGGCTAATTGGGTATAAAGTTGCGCATTTGAAACGGCAATGGCAGCTTGATCGGCGAATGCCATCAGTAAGCCCCGGTCGTTGCTAGAAAAGGCGGCTGGGTAAGAACGAAAGATAAAAATGACCCCCAAAACGCGATTGCGGGCGATAAGTGGCAAGACAACCCCATGTAGTAATCCTAGACTGGTTGTAAGGGCGAGTTCGCGCAAGCGGCGATCAATTTCGAGTAGTTCGAAGTAGTCGGGATCAGGCGAATCGGTGATATCGTGTAAATAGGGGGCTAGAAATCTGACGAAGGCCTGAGGGATACCTTGGGCAACCGCAACTTTCCAAGTGCCATCTTCCTCGCGTAAGGCGATCAAGCCAGCCTGCCCGGCTAACATCTCAATTGAGATACGCAAGATACGCCCTAACAACGCATCTAAGTCCAATTCCTGGGTGAGGGCGCGCGTGATCTCAAGTAAGTAATCTCGCTGACGGATACGGAAATCGGGGAGCATGAAGCTCATGGATGAGCGCCTCCGGGGTGCGAAACCGGGTGAGGATAAAGTTCATCTTCGGCCTGTTCGATGGCGGCCTCAAAAATTTCTAATCCTTCGTCTATTTCGTCATAGGTGATACACAGCGGTGGTGAGATGCGGATCACATTGGTGCTACATCCGAGAACGATTAGGCCCTTTTCGAAGCAAAGTTCTACAACACGATCACGAAGCTTCTCCGCGGGTTCCTTGGTGCTTCGGTCTTGCACAAATTCGACGCCAATCATCAGGCCTAGCCCGCGGACATCGCCAATTGAAGGATGGCGTTCCATGATCTCACACAAACGCTGAAGGGCATATGGGCCGACAGTAGCTGCATTTTGCATGTAGCCGTTTTCAATCAATTGGAGGGTGGCTAGAGCCGCAGCGCAGGAAAGTGGGTTCCCTCCGTAAGTGTTACCATGACTGCCTTTTGGCCACGTTACCAGATGTTTGCGTGCCGCCATCACACCCAAGGGCATACCCGAGGCGATGCCTTTGGCGATGCAAATCATATCCGGCTCAACGCCAAAATGCTGGATTCCCCACCATTTACCCGTGCGCCCAACACCACTTTGCACTTCGTCAACAATTAGAAGGATACCGTACCGATCACAGAGATCTCTGAGGGCCGGGAAAAAGCCGGGTGCGGGGACAACGTAACCACCTTCACCAAGCACCGGTTCGACGATGATGCCCGCAACGGCGTCTGGGGGAACGAGTTTGGCAAACACCTCTTGCTCAAGGTAACGCACAACGGTTTGACCGTAGGGTTCACCAGGCAGGGATTGTAATACCGGACGGTAGGGATTGGGATAAGGGATGTGGGTAACCCCGGGCATGAGGGGCAAAAACCCACGGTGATAGGATGATTTGCTGGCCGTGAAAGCCAATGAGCCCATAGTGCGCCCATGAAATCCGCCGAGAAAACCAATGAATTCAGTGCGCCCGGTATAATAACGGGCCAGTTTGATCGCGGTTTCAACGGCACCAGTGCCGGAATTGGTCATAAAACAAACAGCATCTTCGTCAAAGGGGACGATGCGATTAATGTACTCGGCAAGTTCTATCCATTTGGGGTGGTAAAAATCAGAGGAAATATGGATGAATTTCCCGGCCTGTTCCTGGATGGCTTTCACGACTTGAGGGTGGCTGTGCCCGGTGGAAACCACAGCAATTCCGGCGGCAAAATCAAGAAAGCGATTGCCATCTACGTCCCAGACTTCTACGCCACGGCCATGATCCATAACAAAGGGGTGACTGCGGGGATAGGAAGGGGAGATGACAGCATGATCCCGAGCAATATAGTGATGGGCTTGGGGGCTGGGTAAAGAGGTAGATGCCATAGAGATTCCTCCTGGGAATAAGTGAAGAGATGACCTTGCATAAAGGGGGTGTTTTGTAAAAGGACGATTGCAATCTTTTTTATATGTTAATTGAATCGCCCTTTGCCTCCATGCAATACACGTAGATCAGCAAGAAGACGTTAACGGGTCTCTGTAGCAGCCAAAGGATGTTAATTACATTTGCTTCACTCATTATAGCACGGGAAAATTAGCGGTTTGTATTGGAGTATTGTGATAATTATCACAAATAGTGGTATAATAAATTCGGCTGTTCGTACCAAAAGTTTTCGTTGACGCCCAAACAAAAGACGGTTATAAATAAGAGGTATGGGCAAGTTAACGGCTCGTCCCTGGCACTCCTGGCAACGGCGTATGAGGCTGGCACTGCGATGGCTTACGCCAGGGATTGGCGTTAAGCGTTGGTTGTTGGTTCTACTTATTGGAACCACGTTTTTAGGTACGGGGGTCACGCTTTCTCTGCTCGATATTTATCGCGGGGCACCCGATACTCCCTGGCTACCGTGGCTTTCTATTCTTGCCCTCCGTTTTATTGACCGCCCTCTACGTATTGCCATTTTCGCCAGTATTGGGATGGGGCTTATCCTCTGGGGAGGCTGGGGGCTTAGCCGTTCACTCTTGCGGCCATTTTTGCGCCCTGGTAAACCTATTGTGGAAACAGTGACGGATTACCGCCGTCGGGAACGCGGACCGCGCATTGTGGCTATTGGCGGAGGAACGGGGCTCTCCACGTTGTTACGTGGTTTGAAGGCTTATACCCATAATTTGACCGCCATTGTGACAGTGGCCGATGATGGCGGCTCATCGGGTGAGTTGCGGCGTCATATGGGCGTACTGCCTCCCGGAGATATTCGTAACTGTTTGGCAGCCCTCTCGGATGATGAGGAACTGATTACACAGTTGTTTCGCTATCGCTTTCCGGCTGGGGCGGGGTTAAATGGACACAACCTAGGTAACCTTTTGATCACCGCCTTAGCCGATATCACCGGTTCGTTTGAGGAAGCCATCGCCGAGTCGGGACGAGTTTTGGCAGTACGGGGACGTGTTCTCCCCTCAACCTTGCATGACGTCCGTTTGGTGGCGGAGGTAAGAAAGCCGGAAGATGGGCGCACCCTCCGTGTAAAGGGCGAGAGTAATATCCCGAAAGTGGGCGGGCAGGTCGAACGGGTGTGGCTGGAACCCAATGCACCGTTAGGTTATCCCCCCGCGGTGCAGGCCATTCTTAACGCCGATCTGATTTTGATCGGGCCGGGCTCACTTTTCACGAGCATTTTACCTAATTTGCTGGTACCCGACATTGCTGCGGCCTTGAAATCCAGTCGGGCGTTGAAGTTCTATATTTGTAACGTAGCAACCCAGCGTGGAGAGACGGATACGTTTACCTGCGCGGATCATATCAGAGCCATCGAGCGCCATCTGGGAGAGCCGATTTTTGATTTGATCGTGTGTAATAACCGCTCCCCCAAGAATCTGCCCGAAGGGGTGCGGGCGGTTTTGCCCTCGCCTGAATTGGAAGAACGTTATGCTATCTACTGTGCGGATTTGGTGGATGATGAGCAACCTTGGCGACACGATGCGGCACGGTTGGCTCAGGTGGTGATGGATCTGTACTACGAGCGCACCGGACCGCTCTCTGGACGTGAAGATACCCTTCCCCGTGAAGGTGTGCTTAGCACCTATGCGGAAAAGGGGAGGAATTGAACCAACCATTCTAACGATCCTAAATCTTGTGGAGGTGCACAATGGCAGTCAAAGTTGGTATCAATGGTTTTGGCCGTATTGGCCGCTTGGTTCTCAAGGCCATCCTTGAGCGTTACCCCAATGACCTGGAAGTCGTAGCGGTCAATGATCTGTTTGATGCGAAGCAGAATGCGCATCTATTCAAGTTTGACTCCACCTACGGAATTTACCCGGGTAGCGTGGAGGTGGTCGATGGGGATATTGTCATTGACGGGCGGCGTATCAAGGTGTTTGCCGAGAAAGATCCGGGCAACCTGCCATGGAAGGATCTGGGTGTAGACATTGTGATCGAGTCCACGGGTGTCTTCACCGATGCTTTGGGCGATCCGGCAAAAGGCAAGCCCGGTGCTCGCGTTCACATTGATAAGGGCGGTGCGAAGAAGGTCATCATCAGCGCGCCGGCAAAGAACGAGGATATTACAATTGTCCTCGGCGTCAACGAAAATATGTATGACCCCGCAAAACATCATGTAGTGTCCAATGCCTCCTGCACCACCAACTGCTTGGCGCCGGCGGCAAAGGTGGTCCATGATCACTTCAAGATCCTTAATGCGGTGATGGTGACCATTCACTCGTATACGAACGATCAGGTGATCTTGGATCAGGGGCACAAGAAAGAAATGCGCCGCTCGCGCTCAGCTGGCCTCAACATTATCCCCACGACCACTGGCGCGGCTAAAGCAGTGGCGTTGGTCATCCCTGATTTGAAGGGCAAATTTGACGGTTACGCCCTGCGCGTGCCTACCCCCACGGTTTCAATCGTGGACTTTGTTGCAACGGTGGAAAAGCCCACCACCAAGGAAGAACTTAATCAGGTCTTCATTGATGCGGCGAATGGTCCACTCAAGGGCATCCTGGGTGTCACCAATGGTGGCTATAATGAGCCGTTGGTTTCGATGGACTTCAAAGGTGACTCTCGCTCTTCCATTATTGACTTGCCCTCGAACATGGTCATGGGTGGTAATTTGGTCAAAGTGGTGGCCTGGTACGATAACGAGTGGGGTTACTCCTGCCGCACCGCTGACCTGGCCGCGTTAATGGCAAAATCGTTATAGTCGAACGGCGCTCTTAAAACTCAGGTCATGCGCGACCTTAGAAATACCTCGGGGTTGCGCATGACCATCTTCTAAATGTGGGAGGGAATCATGTTCAACAAGAAGACAATTCGAGATGTTGATGTTAAGGGCAAACGCGTGTTCGTGCGTGTAGATTTCAACGTTCCCATTAAAGACGGTGTGGTTGGGGATGATACGCGTATTCGTGCAGCATTGCCGACCATTCAGTATCTATTAGATCAAGGCGCGGCGGTCATACTTGCTTCCCATTTGGGTCGTCCCAAAGGAGGCCCGGATCCTAAATACTCCCTTAAACCGGTGGCGGATTATCTGGCTAATCTGCTGGGGAAGCCGGTGAAATTTGCAGAAGATTGTATTGGGCCGGTAGCTGAGGAAGCCGCTAAAGCCCTTAAACCAGGGGAAGTCCTCTTGTTGGAGAACACCCGTTTCCATCCCGAGGAAGAAAAGAATGATCCTGAGATGGCGAAAGACCTGGCTGCGTTGGCGGACATTTATGTGAACGATGCCTTTGGCTCCGCTCATCGCGCTCACGCTTCCACCGAAGGAATTGCACATTACCTGCCTGCGGTGGCGGGCTTCCTGATGGAGAAAGAAATCAAATACCTGGGTGAGGCGATTGAAAATCCCAAGCGCCCCTTTGTAGCGATCTTAGGTGGCGCCAAGATCAGCGACAAAATCGGTGTAATCCGCAATCTCTTGAAGAAAGCGGATGCCATTTTGATCGGCGGTGGGATGGCGAATACGTTCTTCAAAGCCAAGGGTATCCCCATGGGTGATTCGTTGGTTGAGGATGAGGCACTCGAAACCGCCAAGTCCTTGCTGGCGGAGGGCGGTGAGCGCTTGCATTTGCCGGTAGATGTAGTGATCGCAGATCGCTTTGACGCCGAAGCAGAGTCGAAGGTGATGCCGGTTGGGCCGGTGCCGGAAGGCTGGCGGGTATTGGATATTGGGCCGCAAACCGTGGAGGCGTATAGCAAAGTGATTGCAGGAGCTGGCACGGTGGTATGGAACGGCCCGATGGGTGTTTTTGAGTTTCCGAAGTTTGCTCAGGGCACATTCGGCATTGCGCGCGCTGTGGCAGAAAGTGGCGCGGTGAGCATCATCGGCGGTGGCGAGTCGGTGCAGGCTATCAACCAGTCGGGTTTGGCTGACAAGATCACCCATATCTCAACTGGTGGTGGTGCATCTCTGGAGATGTTGGAGGGTTTGGTACTGCCCGGTGTTGCTGCACTATTAGATAAATAAGTATGTACACCGATCAGCCCCGGACAAATTCTCGGGGCTGATTCTTTATCAGAGCGCGGTTCACCACGCTTGAGTTCGAGATGTTCCTAGACGAATTGAGGTTCTTCTAGTAAAATTGGTTTTCGAAAGTTATACTGATGGAGGATGGGCTTTGGCTAACATCAAGTCTCAAATCAAACGCAATCGGCAGAATGAAAAGCGACGCTTGCGCAACCGGGTTTATCGTGGGTCAGCGCGCACGTTTATTCGCAAGGCCAACGCGGCGATTGAAAGCGGTAATCTCGATGAAGCCCGTGTGGCTGTGCTTCGCGCTCAAAAAGCGCTGGATAAAGCGGCTGAGAAAGGGGTTATTCATAAAAACAATGCCGCGCGCCGGAAAAGCCGCTTGATGAAACGCTTTGCCGCTTTGCTTAACAAAGCGGTCTAATTAAAGCAATTCTTTTTATCCTCTATTCGCCTCGAGGTGAGCGGGAGCATTGGTCTCCCGCTTATTTATGTTCCTACCGACTTATCTAAGAATCGGCGATAAAGGCCTATGATATAATCGGCTTGCCTTTCGACAAGACAAAAGTGTATTTATATAATCCTGAATACCGAGGCATCGGCCACATGTTTGAACGTGAACAATACTTAGTTGAAGAAAAAATTCGTCAGTATTGCGCTCAAAATGGGTTGCCTGAACCCCAAATTCAATGGAAGTGGATCCCCTTTGCCGGCCATTGGGGTATTTCAACCTCTTTTTTTCAGTTAGCGGCTCAGGAAGCCCGTCAGGGAAAAGCGGTCAAGGTCAATCAGCGGGCACAGGAACTCGCCTCGGCAATCGCTACGTTTCTAGGTGAGATAGAAGGCTTTTCTCAGATCGAGGCAATTAATGGTTACCTGAACCTCCACTTTTCACCTGACCGCTATGCCCAAAGAGTGGTAGATATTGTTCTGGAGCAGGGGCGAACGTTCGGGCGGGCGGCTTCACGAGGCGAAAAGGTGATGGTGGAATTTTCACAGCCCAACACTCACAAGGCTTTTCACGTTGGTCACCTAAGGAATGTTATTCTTGGTACAGCGATCTCAAATATCTTGGAATTCGCGGGTTATGACGTTATACGAGCCAATTACATCGGGGATATTGGCCTTCATGTCATCAAGTGGTTATGGAATTATATGACCTATCATGCTGGTGAGGAACCCGGTGAAGATAAGACGCGTTGGATGGGAGATCTTTACGCTGAAGCGGATCGGCGCTATGAAGAAGATCCTTCGGTAGAACCGCAAGTACGTGCCCTTTTTGCGCGCTGGCATCAACGTGATCCCGAAATCTTAGCTTTGTGGCAAAAGACACGCCAGTGGTCATTGGAAGGGTTTGACCAGATCTATGCCTTGTTGGGAGTTCATTTTGATCGTGTCTATTTTGAAAGCGAAGTCGAAGAACCCGGTATTAGATGGGTGGAAGAGTTAATCCGGCGGGGTATTGCGCGCGATGAACGGCCTGAGGGTCCGGTGGTTGTTCCTCTGGATGAACTTTTGGGCACCCAAGACAAATATCGCACCTTGGTTGTTTTGCGTTCGGATGGGACATCACTTTACGCCACTAAAGATTTGGCCTTGGCGATTCTAAAATTCCAGGAATATGATTTGGCGCGCTCCATTTATGTTGTGGATGTACGTCAGACCCTTTACCTGCAACAGATTTTTAAAACGTTAGAGTTAATGGGATATGAGTGGGCAAGCCGGTGTTACCATTTGGCCTACGAAATTGTCAACCTGCCCGGCAATGTAACAATGTCTTCACGTGAGGGAACGGTGGTGCTATTGGAAGATCTTGTTCGTGAGGCAACACGGCGAGCCCTCGACATCGTGCAGGTAAAGAATCCGGAGTTACCCGTCGAGAAACAACAGGCGATCGCCCATGCAGTGGCCTTGGGCGCGATTAAGTATTCCATGCTCTCACGGGATAATACCAAAATCGTGACGTTTGACTGGGAAAGCGCGCTGGATATCAATGGACAGGCAGCGCCTTACATTCAATATGCCTATGTTCGAGCCGGAAGTATCCTGCGCAAGGTAAACTTTGAGGTACCGCCCTCTACCCTTCCGTCTCATGAATTAACCACCCCAGAGATTGAGTTGGTAGATTTGATTTCGCGTTTACCGGGTGAGATTCAACGTGCGGCGGCAGAATTTCGTCCGTTGCTTATCGCTAATCTTATATATGAAATGGCGCGCGTATTCAATGATTTTTACACCCAATGCCCGGTCTTACAAGCCGAGCCGGAGGTTCGTTCATTCCGGCTCCGTTTGGTAGCGGCCGCTCGCCAGGCACTGGAAGTGGGTCTGGCTTTGCTTGGGATTAGCGCCCCCGAGGCGATGTAATCCGGTTTCCAATTCCAACACCCAGGAGGATGTAATAACCTATGGCCATTCGAACAATCATCATGGGTGCCGCAGGTCGCGATTTTCATAACTTCAATGTTTTCTTCCGCAATAACCCAGACTATCAAGTGGTGGCATTTACGGCAACCCAGATACCCAACATCGAGGGGCGGCGTTACCCACCCCAGTTAGCCGGTCCTTTGTATCCTGAGGGTATCCCAATTTACCCTGAAAGCGATCTAGAGCATCTGATCAAGACCCTGGCGGTAGATCAGGTCGTATTTGCGTACAGCGATGTGTCTCATGAATATGTGATGCATAAGGCCTCTTTGGTTATGGCTGCCGGTGCGGATTTCCGCTTAATGGGCCCTAGGAGCACCCAATTGAAATCCACCAAGCCGGTGGTTGCAGTGTGTGCAGTTCGAACCGGCTCCGGGAAGAGCCAAACCAGCCGCCGGGTGGCAAAAATCCTGCGCGGCATGGGTTTCCGAGTAGCGGCTATCCGTCACCCCATGCCTTATGGGGATCTGGTGCGCCAAGAGGCTCAGCGTTTTGCCAGTTATGAGGATTTGGATCGCTACGAATGCACGATTGAGGAACGCGAAGAGTATGAGCCCCACCTGGACAATGGGGTCATCGTCTACGCTGGTGTGGATTATGAAAAAATCCTGCACCAGGCTGAAGCCGAAGTGGACGTGATTTTGTGGGATGGCGGTAATAATGACTTTTCGTTTTACCAGGAAGATCTGCGCATCGTGGTGGCTGATCCTCACCGCCCTGGGCATGAGTACCGTTACCATCCTGGTGAAACCAATGTGCGGCGGGCAGATGTATTTGTCATTAACAAAGTGGACACAGCTAATCCTGAGGCCGTGATGCAGGTTCGCGAAAGCCTGCAAGCCTTAAACCCGCAAGCCATTATTATTGAAGCCGCTTCCCCTATTTTTATGGATGATCCGCAAGCCATTCGGGGTAAGCGCGTTTTGGTCATTGAGGATGGGCCAACCCTGACCCATGGTGAGATGGCTTATGGCGCAGGGTGGGTAGCAGCGCGCCGCTTTGGGGCGGCTGAGATAGTGGATCCGCGCCCCTATGCGGTCGGGTCCATTGCCGAGACCTACCGCAAATATACGCAAACGGGCCCCATCCTTCCGGCTATGGGCTACGGCGAAGTTCAAATGCAGGAGTTGGAAGAGACCATAAACCGCGCTGAAGTAGACCTGGTGATCTCTGCAACGCCTATAGACATTACCCGGGTGATAAAAATCAACAAGCCGGTTCAGCGGGTACGCTATGAACTTCAAGAAATCGGACAGCCAACCCTTGAAGACATTCTGAAGGCAAAACTGGGTAAATAAGTTCGTCGGGGGGGTGAGAAAGGATTACCTTTCTCACCCCTCATTTGGGATGGTGGGGTATGTTTATTGACGAGGCCAGGATTTACGTTCGTTCCGGCAAAGGTGGGGATGGTATTGTGCACTTCCATCGTGAGAAGTACGTGGCCCGTGGCGGCCCGGATGGGGGTGACGGTGGGCGAGGGGGGGATGTTATCCTTGAGGTTTCGCCTTTCTTAAACACCCTGGTCAAGTTTCGCTACCAACGCCGTTTTATTGCGCCGGATGGTGAACGGGGAGGCCCCAATAATATGACCGGGCGTTCCGGAGAAGACCTGATCATCCCGGTTCCGCCAGGGACGGTCGTTTATGATGATGACACCGGGGAGTTGCTGGGGGATTTAACCGCGCCCGGACAACGTTTGGTGGTATGTCGCGGAGGGCGTGGGGGGCGTGGTAACGCTCGTTTTGCAACTCCCCGCAATCAGGCCCCGCGAATTGCGGAAAAAGGGGAACCTGGACAGGAACGTAACCTGCGCCTGGAACTAAAATTAATCGCCGATGTAGGAATTGTGGGTGTACCTAATGCCGGAAAATCCAGTTTTCTCGCCGCAGTAACCAACGCCAAACCCAAAATTGCGGATTACCCCTTTACCACGCTTGAACCCAACCTTGGGGTGGCCGATCTCGATGCCAACACATCGCTGGTTCTGGCGGATATTCCGGGGTTGGTCGAAGGGGCACATCGGGGGGTGGGGTTGGGGGATGCCTTTCTACGTCATATCCAACGCACCAAAGTGCTGATTCACTTGCTGGATGGACTTTCGCCCGACCCGGTGGCGGATTATGCCCAAATTAATAGCGAATTGGCGCTGTTTGACCCCGAATTGACGCGCAAGCCCATGATTGTGGCTTTGAATAAGATTGATCTCCCTGAGGTTCAGGAGCGGTGGCCGCAAATTCAACGCGCGCTCAAAGAACACGGTGTTGAGGCTACGGCAATTTCCGCTTTACGTAAAATCGGCTTACAACCCATTTTATGGCAGTGTGCTGAACTGGTGAAACAAGCCCCGACAGTACCGGTGAAGGAAGAGCTTCCGGTGTATCGCCCTGCCGCCGATCCACGTGCTTTCCAGGTCATCCGTTTACCGGATGGGAGTTTCAAGGTGACCGGCGAAGCCGTAGAGCGCGCCGCAGCCATGACCTATTGGGAATATGAGGAATCGGTGCGCCGTTTCCAGAAACTCATGGAGGCCTTAGGCGTGGATGAGGCGTTACGGCAGGCCGGGGTTCAAAACGGGGATACTGTCTTCATTGGCGATCATTTTGAACTTGAGTGGCAAGAATGAGCCGGTTAGGAATTTTCGGGGGCACGTTTGATCCTCCTCACGTGGGACATCTCATTCTCGCCTCTGAGGCGGCCGATCAATTGCATTTAGATCGGGTGTTGTGGGTGCTAACACCCGATCCGCCACATAAGCGTGGACAACCTATAACGCCCCTTGCTATCCGGCTGGAAATGGTTGTGGCGGCGATTCAGGATGACCCCTCGTTTGAACTTTCGCGAGTTGAGATTGACCGCCCTGGACCGCATTATGCCGTGGATACCCTTCGCGTTTTACGCAACCTCTATCCTGAGGATACGCTGATTTATCTGATTGGTGGAGATTCGCTACGCGATTTACCGACCTGGCATCAACCTTTGGAGTTTCTCAGGACTTGTGATGGCTTAGGGGTCATGCGGCGACCTGGCGATGCGGTGGATCTTTCTTACCTTGAAGCCGTTTTACCGGGTCTGGAGCATAAGGTAATGTTTGTAGATGCCCCCTTGTTGGAGATTTCGTCCTCCCAGATTCGCCAACGCGTAGCAGGAAGTAAGGCTTATCGCTATTACCTCCCGCCGCAAGTTTATGCGCTGGTGGAAAAATATCGGCTGTATCGTGCTACTTAATTTTCAATTCAAGTGAGCCGACTCCCATCTGAATCTCAATCAGAAGCCGTGCTCCACTGCCGCTTTTTTCATAAACGCCATCACGGATGCTCCATGTACCTCGTGGCGTGATGTTGCTTAACCCTCCGGTAATTTCAACCCGGGCCGGGGTTTCCTCAGGGATAATCAGCACAACCTGCGAGACGCCGGATTTGATCTGCACCTTGGTGTCCTGGCTTAAATCTCCTGAGAAATCAAGCGTATATGCGCCGGTTCCTCCCTCGAAGACAATTTCAGCGGCCTTGGTATGGCCTAAACCCAACAATTCGACCTTGGACGCGCCGGTGCGGTAGCGCAATTGTTCCATCGGCAAGGGATTAGGGGTATTGAAGATGACCCGCGCTTCACTTGCCCCATCTGAGATTTGTAATCGTGTCAGAGGAACACCGCTCAAATCAAGTTCTCCCTTATAGGCACCGGCATTGATGCTCAAATCAAGGGGATAGTTCCCTAATTTCAGATTCCATTCGTTGATAGTGTCTTTTGGAAAGGCAAGTTGACCCTCGGTTTGACGTTGGGTCAGGGTGAGGGCATTTTCACCGCGCAGGATTTGGGGTTCCCACTCGGGGACGTTGTAGCGAATACTGCCCTCAATCAAACCCTCAGCGCCGGCTTGAAGTTTCAACTCGCCCATACCCATTTCTAGACGAAGGCGAATGGGCTGAGTTGTTCCTGCAGGTAGGGGCTCATCAATGGTTATGACCTTGGGCGTGGTGACTTGCATGGTGGGCACACGTAGATTAGGCAAATCTACAGTAATGGAGCAGGCTAATGAGGTGACGAGTAACAGGCCTGTTAAGAGTACAAGCGAGCGGGTAAACATCCATGTAGTGTGTCTCATGGTTCACTCCTTAGGGGGGGTTTCTTCTTCGGGGGTTGTTGGTGAAGGGCGAATGTCTTCAAGAGCGGTCGAAGAGAGAGAAGTTGGCGGGGCAGTGCGGAAGACCTGCGTGCCAAAACGGCTTAGCAGTACGGCGCCCAATCCCCAACAACCGATGAGGAAACTAAGTAAACCACCCAGGCAGAAGACAAATCCTAACAAATACAACACAAGCCCTAGCACCAGTGTGCCGATCCCGGCCGCCAGAGGCGGACTCCAAATGCTTTTGAAGAGTTCGGCCAAGCGGTTGCCGATTTC
This sequence comes from Thermanaerothrix sp., assembly GCF_056331585.1. Classification (NCBI taxonomy): domain Bacteria; kingdom Bacillati; phylum Chloroflexota; class Anaerolineae; order Anaerolineales; family Anaerolineaceae; genus Thermanaerothrix; species Thermanaerothrix sp. The sequence goes on along the minus strand of NZ_JBWGPQ010000002.1, from coordinate 853 downwards.
ATACCCTACCGCGACCCATCCTAAAAGTAGTGCCAGGGCAAGAATGACGATCCCGACGAGCGCTACAGGGATGAGGATGATAGTAATGAACAGAACAAGAATCATTGCCGGCATAACCAGCAGGGTTAGCAATCCCAATCCACCGCTCAGAAATGGCTCATGTACCAGTGTTTGGCTGATGCGGTCTAGAGGGGTAGGAAGGAGGAGGGCAATTAATAGGGCTAAGATAGCAACCGCCAGTGTGCGCAGGAGATCGAGGAACGTGCGTTGGAGGAAATTGAATGGCTCAGAAGGAAGGTTAATCCACGGTTGCCAGCGGAAGGCTGGCGTACGCCAGAAATTCCCGGTAGGGGTGAAGGTATCCAGTGTGCCCATTAGGTTGGCTTTTTCAAGCCCCGAAATAGACGAGGCAACGGCATGGATATCGCCGCGGATGATGGCCCCCTCTTCAAGTTCGATGGTCGCTCCAATGGCGTTGATACTGGCGACGACCTCACCAGCCAGTTTCAGGCTTCCTCCTAGCAGGTCAATATCGCCGTTGACTGTGGCTCCCTTTTGGATGTCGGCCAACCCGCCAATGACGACGAGATCGCCCTCTAACGTTTCACCACTGCGAAGCGTGAACGTTTCTCCAACAACGAGGCGATCTCCGCTGTAGGATTGGGGCATGGAAGATGAAGGCGGAAACGCCAAAGCAGGTTGCCACATCCCTAATAGCAGGATCAGGCTGATAAGCGACGCAAGCCATACTTCGCTGGTTTTTGCTTTCATGATGATTTAACTCCTCGAGAGGTGAATTTGATTAAAGCGTATAACCAGGTACCAAGTGGGAGAATAGTCCACGCATAAAGGA